>NZ_JBICMK010000096.1:0-2435 GCF_043106315.1 Pseudomonas sp. FYR_5
GTCGAAGTATATTTGGGAACCGTCTCAATGACGGCGAAAGCCGACCAGACATAACTTTAGATACCGACAAAAAACTTCCAACCTTCTTCAACATTAAAGACGAAATAAACGCTTGGCATCAGGTATTTTACTCACCCTCGCTGCTTTCAAAAAAAGAGACAAAACTGTTTGACCTAGGGCATCTGGACAGCAAATGGACTGACTTAAACACATGGACTACTCCGAACTGGACTGCCATCACACACAATCAAGTTTCTAGCATTCCCCCCAATGCTGAATTTACAGTCCTCCTACGAGGATTTCTATTGGGCCAGAGCGAATGGCAAGCCAGCCTGAGTAGCCAACTCGAGAACAATGGCATATCTGTATTCCCAGCCACACCAGACTGCTATGAAATTAGGGGCGGACTAATACTCCACTTCAAGAATCAAATTCGAAACCACCGCCACATTAAACTGAGCATCAAATATCTGCCAAATCTAGGCTTAGATGAACAAGCAAGCTCCTCTCAGACTTTCAAACTTGGGGAACGATAATGGCCATTTCATGGACTTTCACACCCTCCGCACGCTCTCAGTTCACTCCACATATCTCAAGCCAACTATCAACCATAAATAAACATCACTTATCCCTCGTGAACCCATGGGTATCCGACTCCGTATTCATGGGGAAACTATATACCGCCATGACATTAGGGTTAGCAGCCTACATCTACCCGGATATCATGAATGCGGACTTTAGAAAGTCGGTGCTAGCGGACCTTCACTCATTCGCACAATACATTGTTGCACCACTAATATTTACACCATTCATCGCCTACAGGATTTTCTTCATAAAAAACCTGTCAAACATTTACCTCAATCGCGCAACTGGAAAAATCCTATATCAACGTAACAAAAAACTTATCTCATTCGATTGGACCAATACCAAGGGAGGGGTATTTAAGCGCACAGAGTTCGGTGGTTCATCCTTCAGCACTAGCTATGCACTTGCCTTTGCCCCGCCTAGGAAGGACGGTAGCCTTCACAAAAAAGACTGCCTCTGGGTCGACAGCAACGAACCCACCGAACCCGGCGTCAAGCATGTCGCCGAGGTATGGGAATACCTCCGCCACTTCATGGACCACGGTCCGGACAAACTCCCTCCGCCCGGTGAACCCAACTGGTGGCACAAGCCACTCCACGCCATCTGCCTGACCCCGGCAGAAGCCTGGCGCCACTACGCCCCCTGGCGAACCGGTGAGCCCGGTGAAATGCAGGGCAAAAAGAACTGGCAATTGCCGTTCTGGGCCGTGCTGTTTCCCTACAACCTCTCCGTCGCCCTCTGCTGGTATGGCATCTGCCGCCTGTTCAACGTCCGAGCAGCGCCACCGCCACCCGAAGCATTTGAGGAGGCACCAGCGCATTCAACCCAAAGGAAGCGTACATGAGCGACGCCTCCGTCAGCCGTGCTACCTCCGGGCCTGCCTGCAGCGCACGCATACCCATCCTGCCAGTGCGCTACGCCATCGTGCCCCGCACCGCCGACGCTCCCGCCTGCCGCTATGCCGATGCAGGCTTCAACCTGGAACAAGGCTTCCCCACGCTGCAGCACTCGGCCTATACCCTCCGCGCCTTGCGTCCAGGTTATGTCTACGTGTTCATGAAAGGCCCTCAGGGCGAAAAGCTGGTCATTCATGAGCACGTCGGCGTGGGCCTCTACAAGGAGCTGCGCTACCAAGGGCTGGAGGACTACCACCAGCGTGGCCGCTACCTGTCCGGCCAGAGCACGGGCTGGGTGTGGGCCGACACCTGTCAGGACACGGCCAAGGAAGTGTGGATCGGTTACAGCCCGCACCTGTGGACCAACGCCATCACCGCCCGTATCACCGGTTCGCCAGCCCTGCGCAAACGGCACATGCGCCAGCTGGACATGGCCGAGCTGGTGAGCGGCAGCCAGACCCCGTCCACCCAGCCCCATGTGTTGCCAGTGAGTGCCCTGCAAACCTGGGTCGAAGACTTCAAGCCAACCGAGCGGCGCATGCCGCTGACCTGGAGCAGCGACCCGGTCACCGAAACATTGCCCATCGGCAACCTCAATGCCATCGCCCGCCACTACCCCTGGACCCAGCCGAAAGTGCCGGTGGTAGTGGCGCTCGCCGATGCCGAAGGCATGGCCCTGGACCTGAGCCTGTCGGTCTCGGCCTACCAGCATCAACTGCGTGACCTGATGCCGGCCGAGCAACTGGAACACACAAGACCCGCCCAGCCTCCCGAGCAGGAGCGCGTGCCGGCATGCTACCGGCTGGATGCCGAACAGCTCAGCCCGCAGAGCCGCGACTTTCACCATCGCAACCTGGTCGCCATGCTGCTGAACAAGACGCTGGAAAGCCTGTACCCGGCAGATGCCCCCTCACCAGAACTGGCCGCGTTCAGGCTTGGCACGTCACGCCGGGG